>NZ_CP037935.1 GCF_004353225.1 Marinobacter sp. JH2
GCAAATCTTCCAGGAAAAGGTTACCGGCAAACTTCGCGAGCGACCCGAACTGTCGCAGTGCCTTCGTACCCTCCGAAAAGGTGACATTCTCGTCGTCTGGAAGCTGGATCGGCTGGCACGCTCACTGAAGGATCTGGTTGAGATCGTTCAGGATCTGAATGATCGAGAAGTTGGCTTCAAATCGCTTACCGAAGCAATCGATACAACCAGCTCAGGCGGACGCCTGGTGTTCCATATCTTCGGCGCATTGGCTGAGTTCGAGCATGATCTGATTAGAGAGCGCACAAAGGCTGGTCTTGAGGCAGCTAGGGCAAGGGGGCGCAAAGGCGGCCGGAAACCATCTATGTCTGATTCGGACGTCCGTAAAGCAGCGGCCATGCTCTCCGACCCTCAAATCACGAAAACAGAAGTTGCGGCTCACTTCGGTGTGACTCGAACGACGTTGAACGCATCACTTAAAAGAATTGGATTGGCTGCCTGAGATAGTCGCAGCCCGACAACATGCTGTATTGGAGCTCCACGGATGACTGACGACAAAACCAACCACTCTCAAACCGCCGCTTTTATCTGGTCGGTTGCCGACCTTCTGCGCGGTGATTTCAAGCAGAGCCAGTATGGGCGCGTGATTCTGCCGTTTACCCTGCTACGCCGCCTGGAGTGCGTACTGGAGCCAACCAAAGCCCAGGTACTGTCAGCAGCCCAAGAACATCAAACTAAACCAGATGCGGTTCGTGAGAAGCTCTTACTCCGGGCCGCTGACCAACAGTTCTTTAATGCTTCTCCATTAAGCTTGGCTACCCTGTCTGACAGCCAAACGGCCGACGACCTGATGAGTTATGTCCAGTCGTTCAGCCAGGATGCCCGGGAGATTTTCGAGCATTTCCATTTCGAAGACTTCGTACAACAGCTCAGCGCCAACAACTTGCTCTACCAGGTGGTGCAGCGGTTTGCCAGCATTGATCTGAGCCCGGCAACCATCAGCAACTTCGGTATGGGGATCATCTTTGAAGAATTGATCCGGAAATTTGCGGAGAGCTCTAATGAAACGGCCGGGGAGCACTTCACGCCTCGGGATATCGTGCACCTGACCACCTCCCTTGTCCTAACCGGACAGGAGAGCCGGCTGACGCCCAACAGCATTGTCACCATCTATGATCCTACGGCGGGTACCGGTGGGTTCTTATCCGAGGGCGACGAGTACATTCAACAGATCAGCGAGAGTGTCACTGTCTCACTGCACGGTCAGGAACTGAACCCGGAGTCCTACGCCATCTGTAAGGCGGACATGCTGATCAAAGGACAGGAAGTCAGCAACATCAAGCTCGGCAACACGCTGTCGGATGATCAACTGGCTACTAATAAGTTTGACCTGATGCTCAGTAACCCGCCGTTTGGCGTGGAATGGAAAAAGGTTCAGAAGCAGGTCACTGATGAGCACAAGCATCGGGGCTTTGATGGTCGTTTTGGGCCTGGTCTACCCCGTGTGTCCGATGGCTCCCTGCTGTTCCTGATGCACCTGGTCAGCAAAATGCGGGATGCCCGAGAGGGTGGCTCCCGGATCGGCATCATTCTTAATGGTAGCCCGCTGTTTACGGGTGGTGCTGGCAGTGGCGAATCCGAAATTCGGCGCTATCTACTGCAGAACGATATGGTCGAAGCCATCGTGGCTCTGCCAACAGATATGTTCTACAACACCGGCATCTCTACCTATGTCTGGGTGCTGTCTAACAACAAACCGGCTGAACGCAAAGGCAAGGTCCAGTTGATCGATGCCACTGACCGGGCGACCAAGATGCGTAAGTCCCTTGGCAGTAAGCGCCAGTTTGTCAGCGAGTCCGACCAGGACGAGATCGTGCGGATGTATGGGGACTTTCAGCAAACCAAAAAGAGCAAGATTTTCGCCATCGAAGCCTTCGGTTACCGACGCATCACGGTTGAGCGCCCGCTAAAACTGAACTTCCAAACCTCGGAAGAACGCCTTCAGCGGATTGCGGACGAAAAAGCCATCCAGAAAATGGATCAGGAAGACCAGGATAAGATCCTCGCTGCCTGTCGTGCTATGGATGCCGAGACGCTCTACCGGAATCGCAAACAGTTCCAGAAGGCCCTGAAGACTTCGCTCACCGATCATCAGGTGTACCTGAGTGCGCCTCAACTGAAAGCCCTGCTCAATGCTCTGAGTGACCGCGATCCAGAAGCCGATATCTGCACGGACAGCAAGGGCAATCCAGAAGCCGATACCGGCCTGCGGGACTATGAGAACGTGCCCCTCTCAGATTCCGTGTACGACTACTTTGAACGGGAAGTGAAACCACATGTTCCCGACGCCTGGATTGATGAGTCGAAGCGGGATGAGAAGGATGGCGAAGTGGGCATTGTTGGCTTCGAAATTCCGTTCAATCGACACTTCTATGAATTTACGCCGCCGCGTCCGCTTGAAGATATCGATGCTGATTTGAAGCAGTGCACCGACAGGATCAAGCAGATGATCGAGGAGTTGTCGGCGTGACTTATTCCTGGTTTGGCCCTTTCAAGAGCAAATGGAAAATTGTGCCGCTGAGAGAAATTGCCCGATTAGGCACTGGTCATACGCCCTCTCGAGAAGTCGAGGCATACTGGGAAAATTGTACGATTCCCTGGGTAACAGTCAGTGATATTAGAAAGCATGGAGCGTCCAAGCTTTCGCCCCTGAGAGAAACCGAGCAAAAAATCAGTGAACTGGGACTCGCTAACAGCGCGGCTGAACTTCACCCGCCTGGCACAGTGATGTTGTCGCGGACAGCTTCAATTGGTTTTAGCTGCGTAATTGATAAGCCAATGGCGACAACTCAAGCTTTCGTCACTTGGACTCCGGGGAAGAAGCTCGACTCTAACTACTTGCACGCTACGCTGAAAGCGATGACACAGCTATTTGACTCCATGGCCTATGGTGCAACCCATCTGACTATTTACTTCCCTGATATTAAAACCTTACGGATACCGTTGCCCTCCCTCGAAGAACAAACCCAAATCGCCCGTTTCCTAAAACACAAAACGGCTAAGATCGACGCCCTGATCCGTGAGCAGGAGCGCCTGATAGAACTGCTTCAGGAAAAGCGCCAGGCTGTAATTTCCCATGCGGTGACCAAGGGGCTGGATCCCAACGTGCCGATGAAGGACTCCGGGGTGGAGTGGCTTGGGGAGGTGCCGGCGCATTGGGAGGTTCGGAAGGTTTCTTACGACTTTACAGCTGTTAAAGGGCCACGCGGTGCGATACTGACAAAGGAGTACTGTGCTGCCAATCAAGGCCCATATCCAGTCTACAGCGGTCAAACCGACAATGCAGGCGTGCTTGGATCCATAGATGACTTCGATTTTTCTCTCGGATCCAATGGGGGACTTCTCACCACTACAGTTGGGGCCAAGGCGATGTCTCTTAATTTTGTGACTAAGGACATTAGCCTCTCTCAGAACTGCATGCTAATCCGGCCTATATCAAAACAGATCTTTATTAAGTTTTATTTCTATCATCTCCAACCGCTTTTTCGGCTTGAGCGGGCGATGATTCCTGATCACATGCAACCATCATTTAGGATGGATGACCTGTATAAGTTTTTTGTTGCACAGCCTCCACTAAAAGAGCAGGAAGCCATTGCGCTAGCTCTGGATGTCGAAATGGGACGTTTTGACGCCTTGGAAAGAGAAGCCAGGCTTTTGATTGAACGCCTCAAAGAACGCCGTTCAGCACTAATTTCCGCCGCCGTTACTGGAAAGATTGATGTCCGGAACTGGCAACCACCGTCCGATGAAAGCGCTCTCGATGGATCTGTGCGCGAGACGGGCATGGAGTCCACTCCATGAATAATGGACTTGGCGCCCGCCCCAACTATTCTTGGTCGACGATGCAAGAAGTGCTGTGAAGGATATAAGGAGTAGTCATGGCTGACAGCCGAGAGAGAGCGTTCCAGAACGACATCATTGCTGCCCTGAGTGATCAGGGCTGGCTGGTCGGCAAGGCGTTCGAGTACGACAAGGCGCATGCCTTGTATCCGGAAGACCTGATCGGTCACTTCCAAGAGGCCTGGCCCGACCGTTGGGAAAAGTTCTGTAAGGGTAACCCTCAGAACCCGGAAAAGGTGCTCATCCAGAAAACCGTTCGGGAGCTGGAGAAAAAGGGCACCCTCGATGTGCTCCGTCATGGCTTCAAAGTACCGGGCGTAAAAATCGACCTCTGCAGCTTCAAGCCGGATCACGGCATGAACCCGGACACAGAGCGTCGATATAACGCGAACCGGTTACGTGTGGTCGAGGAAGTCTCCTATTCGCCTCATGCCCGCACCGGTGACTACAATCCCCGTCTCGACCTGGTGCTCTTCGTGAACGGGATTCCGACGGCGACACTGGAGCTCAAAAGCGAGTTCAAGCAGACCGTCGAACACGCCAAGCGCCAATACAAAAAGGATCGTCCGGTAAAGGATCCGGTTACACGGAAGCCGGAGCCATTGTTGACGTTCAAGCGTGGGGCATTGGTCCATTTCGCGGTCAGCCAGGACGAAGTGGCGATGACCACCCGGCTGAATGGAAAGGAGACTTTCTTCCTGCCGTTTAACCGAGGCACGGCTGATGGTGGTGCCGGGAATCCACGCGCCGAGGACGAGGGTAGCTACGCCACGGCTTACCTGTGGGAGCAACTGTTCCAGAAGGATGCCTGGCTTAAGGTCCTTGGCCGTTTCCTTCACCTGGAAAAGAAAACCGAGGAAGATTTCCACGGTAACCGGAAGACCAAGGAAACCCTGATCTTCCCCCGGTACCACCAGTGGGATGTGGTCAACCAGCTGATACAGACGACCCGCGAAGAAGGTGCAGGCAAGCGCTACCTCATCCAGCACAGTGCGGGCTCCGGCAAATCCAACTCCATTGCCTGGGCGGCCCATCAGCTGGCGCAGCTCTATGATAGCGAGGGCAATAAGCTGTTCAGCTCGGTCATCGTCGTGACCGACCGAACGGTTCTGGATAGCCAGCTTCAGGACACCATCTACCAGTTTGAGCACGCTCAGGGCGTGGTTCGCCCCATCAACCGTGATTTGGGCAATCAGAGTAAATCAGAGCAGCTGGCTGAGGCTCTGGCCGAGCAAACCCGGATCATCATTGTGACTATCCAGACCTTCCCCGCGTTGTTCGACGCGCTGGAGAAGTATCCCAAGCTAGCCTCCGGACGGTACGCTGTGATTGCGGACGAGGCTCACTCGTCGCAAACCGGCTCTTCCGCAACCAAGCTGAAGGCCATCCTGGGCGGTGATTTACCCGAAGGAGAGGAAATCAGTGCGGAAGAGCTGCTGGATGCTGCCGTCTCTGCGCGCAAGCCCAGTCAGGACATCAGCTACTACGCCTTTACCGCGACGCCTAAGGCCAAGACCATTGAGCTGTTTGGCCGTGAGCCGGATCCGTCACAGCCTCGAAGTGAGTCCAATAAGCCGGAGCCTTTCCATGTGTACTCCATGAGACAGGCCATCGAAGAGGGTTTCATCATCGATGTACTCCGGCGCTACACCACCTATGCCGTCGCCTGGAAGCTGGCTCACCCGGACGCAGAGGACGATGAGGTCGACTCCAAGAAGGCCCGAACCACGCTGGCCAAATGGGTGCGCCTGCACCCATACAACATCAGCCAGAAGGTTGAGGTCATCGTTGAGCACTTCCGGGAAAACGTCCGGCACCTGCTGGATGGCCAGGCCAAGGCTATGGTGGTGACCAGCAGCCGGCAGGAGGCCGTCCGTTACCAGTTAGCCATGCAGCAGTACATCCAGGACAAGGGCTATCAGGACGTTCATCCACTGGTGGCCTTCTCAGGCAGCCTGCCACCGGATGATGTGATCCCGGAAGAGGTGACCGAAACCAGCAGCCTTTTGAATCCAGGCCTGAATGGCCGCGATCATGCCAAGGCGTTCGATACGGACGAGTACAACGTGATGCTGGTGGCCAATAAATACCAGACGGGCTTTGATCAGCCGAAGCTCTGCGCCATGTACGTGGACAAGAAGCTCAAGGGGGTGGAGTGCGTTCAGACACTCTCACGGTTGAACCGGCTATTTCCGGGCAAGGAAACCTTCATCCTGGATTTCATCAACGATGCTCAGGACATCCTCGATTCGTTCCTGCCTTACTATAACAAGGCAGAGCTGACCGGAGTTTCTGACGCCCAGGTCGTTTATGACATCCAGGAAGCACTGGATGCCGAGCAGGTGTACCACTGGGACGAGGTGGAGGCCTTTGCACGGGCGTTCTTCGATCCGAAGGCCGAAGCCTCCAAGCTGAGTTACTACTGTCAGCCAGCGCGAGAGCGCTTCAACAAGCGGTATAAGCTGCTTCGTGATGAGCGAGCCGAAGCACGGGCCGCCCGCAAACAGGCAGAAGCCGACGGCAACACCATCGGCCTTAAACAGGCTGATGCAACGCTGAAGGAGATTGGAACGGGCCTGGATCAGTTGGATCTGTTCAAGAAAAACCTTGGAAGCTTTGTTCGCACCTACGAGTTTCTGTCCCAGATCGTGTTTTTTGAAGATCCGGAATTGGAACAGCTGTGTGTATTTGCTAAACACCTACTGCCGTTGCTGCGCCAGGAAATTCTCGATGAGGACGAAATCGATATTTCAGAGCTGGAACTGAGTCACTACCGGATCACCAAGCGCAAAGAGCATGATCTGCGGCTAGAGGGTGAGGACGATCCGGACGGATTGGACCCGATTACCGGTGTCGGTACTGGGAAGCCCCATGATCCTGAGAAGAAACGCCTGTCTGAGATTATCGAGAAGCTGAATGACATCTTCGGCGCCGAAGTCAGCGATGAGGATCAGCTCCACTTTGCGAACGGTATTGCTGATAGGGTTCGCCGGGATGAGGCGGTGATGGCGCAGGTCAACAGTCATTCGACGGATCAGGTTATGCACGGGTTGTTTCCGAAGCGGCTCACAGATTTGGTGCTGGATTCCATGACCGACCATGAAAAGTTGTCGATGGAGATTCTGGACAGCGAGAGCAATCAGAAAGCGTTCGCTATGCTGATTCTGCGGCTGTTATCGAACCAATCGGGCTTCGAATCTCAGAGTAAAAGGGGTGGTTCGTGAAAAAGAACGGTGAGTTTGAAGAGTTCCATCTTCTTGGTATCTGGGTTGATGAGATGGAAGCAAGCGGATCTAATCGGAACCTTGTGGGTATCTCTGTGACTGAGGATCTTCAAAATCGCATCTATTCCCTCTATGGAATCAATGTGGAGTTGGACGACATTTATAGAATGGCCGATAAATGCCTCGCTCACGAATGGCTCGAAAACAAATATCTAGGTAATAAGTACGAGGATCTTTTTATAACGACTGGTGGAGTCGGTGTTGTTCGCTCGAAGGTACTCTCCGACTCTCGGAAGCGGAATCGCTCTGGACTGAAAAAAATATCGGATTGGATTGAGGAACACAAAGGCTTAACAGCATTGATTGGGCTTGGCCTTGCCATCTCGACGCTTTGGTACCGGCTGGGTTCCGGGGGGCAATAGCAAGTGATCGATGATAATTTGGAGATACCGCTTAGGTGCTTGTTTTGCAAAACCCCGCTTCAGGCGGCGGAAAATGCGTCATTCCAAGCTGGGGACTTAATTAAGTGCTCAGCGTGCGAGGAAGATAGTGAATACGAGAGCGTGTTGGCAGTCGCGAAAGAAGAGGCGGAAAACTATGTTCAGCAGCTGCTCAACGAGGAAATGGACAAGCTATCGAAAAAGCTCTTCAAGTAACCGCATCCGGTCACTGCGCATAATCTGAGGTTATGGTAATTGATACCTTTTCCTACCCCTTGGGTATTAAGCCCATCCTGCAGTAAACTGTAAGCCCCACGATAGTCTTGTGGGTTCTCTATTCTAGGAGGTGAAAACAGCCAAACCCATGGGCAATCTCACCTCTAGCCCATAAACATTTTTGCCTCCCCCCCATCGTCAAAAACACCTAGGGTACCTAGTCAATACTGCCCTCCATAATAAGACATAATTTAGGCAGATACATTGAAACCAAACACAACACAACATTACCCAAAGATGTAATAACCCCTAGGCAATTTCGCCCCCACCAATGCCTTTGTGTGCGACTCTAGCCCTCGTATACTGAAAGAAACCTTTCAAAGGACGGCTAGGAATGACCAAAAAAGAAACTGGTGCAAAACCATCCAAGAATGACATCAAACAACGATGGGGAAGCACTATCGCTAATCTAGGATGGACTGCGATACCGAACATTCTGTTAGAACGACAGCAAGCGCTTGGACTCAACAGCCTTGATTTGAATATCGTAATGATTTTGCTCAAACATGCATGGAAAGCGGATGACAAACCATTTCCTACGAAACGCGTGATTTCGGAACTCGTTGGAAGAGACCCCAGCACTGTGCGAAAGGCCATTCAACGGCTTGAAGAGAAAGGGCTCATTAAGCGAGTAACACAAATGCGTAAATATGGCCAAACAGCGAATCAGTACGACCTGTCAGGCCTGAAAGAAAAGCTTCAAGAGTTAGCTGAGACAGAAAAAAAGGAAAGAGATCGGCGCCAAGACTCAGACGCACGAAATCGCCGGGGATATGTAAAACCTCAACCAGGTGCTGACTAGAGCGCCTCTACCTCTCGCTAAATAAACCTACGATCACAGCATTAATTTTGAGCTCTATAGGTAGGCCCAAAGAGACAGACAAGACGGTCACAAGCCTTGACATAGTCTGCAACCTATATAGACTACAACCTATATTCGAGGTATCCCATGTGGGAAGTAAAAACGACTGATAGATTTGATGAGTGGTACAAAACTCTCGACGACACAGATAGAAAAAACGTTCTTGCAGCAATCTTAGTATTGCAGGGAAAGGGACCAATGCTATCGCGACCATACGCAGATAGCGTGTACGGTTCCAAACACAGCAACATGAAAGAGTTGCGCGTTCAAAGCAAAGGCAATCCAATCCGAGCATTCTTTGCGTTTGATCCAACCCGGGCAGGCATCATTCTCTGTGCCGGTGAGAAAACCGGAAAAGAGAAACGGTTTTATGATGAGATGATTCCAGTAGCCGATGATGAATTTTCGGCACACCTGGAGGAACTCCAACGAGGTAAATAGCATGGCTAATTCTCTGGACAAGCTTTTAGCTAACGAAAAACCAGAGGTTGTAAAACGAGCTCAGGCCAAGGCTGAAAGCACTCTACTTGAGATTCATCTGGCTGAAGTTCGTGCGTTACTACAAAAAACACAAAAAGACATGGCTGAAGCTATGGGAGTAACTCAACCAACAATTGCTGGTATGGAAAAATTTGGAAAAGATTTAAAACTATCTTCTGTGAAGCGCTATGTAGAAGGCGCTGGCGCCAAAGTACGCCTGGATATTGAACTGCCAGATGGAACGCACCACGCGGTTCCTTTGTGACGAAGCCAGGCATCTCCCGGCACGTCACAACACAGGCCGGGGGTCGTGTTGGCCCGCTTCTCAATTTTCTAATCCCCTCCCAAACCCGGCCCCTGAAGCCCGTCATCATCGAAGAATCGAATATCCGGCTCCTGCGGTTTCTCTGGCGCTTTTATCCGTTCTTCAGCCATCTCACTCGACTTAGCTGCCTCTGAAGCCTGAGCCTCTTGTTGTTGGCGTGCCTGCTCGGCGGCCTCCGACGCCTGCAACATCTCGGTACGGCTGAGAAGGTCGCCAGTTAAACCGGCAGAACGGACTTCTTCAGGCAACCAACCACCCTTCCCGGCACTCATAACCGCTGCATCGTTGAAATAATCTCGGGCTTTCTCGATAAACTTGGACAGTTTCGCTTTTGTGGAATTGAACCACCGGGAGAGGCGCCCTGTGGGCGCTTTCTTGCCAGCCGGTCGTATGGGTGCAGGGTGCTGGGCAATCTGACTGTCGATGGCTTGGCACGCCCGCTCCGGCGTTATCGTGTGGCGATCAGCAAGAATGCCGAGATAATCAGCGTACTTCCCAACATCGACGCGATTGCCCCCAGAGCCGCCGCCTGCCACCACTGACGACCGACCCGATCGTTCTGAGTTTTCGCCCTCTGGTTTTCCTTCGCTGCCGCTCGGGCGCTGGCCTCCAAGTTCTTCGACAGCTTTCCGATATGCTGCGTCAATTCTTTCAAGTTGCTGTTCTGGGCTCTTAAAACCTTCACTTCCGACACCAGCGCCCGCCGCGCTTCGTCCGACAGCTTCGTCATCGCTTCGCTGATACTCCGGACCTGCTTCAGAAGCTCCCCAACCGGCTCGTCGTAGGCTCTCGAGGCTTCTTGCTGCATCGCTGACAAAGTCTCCTCTGCCGCTTCGTTCGCCCGAGTCATCGACTGAAAAATCTGCTTCCTGGTGTCGGTCGCCACCACTTCCAGCGTCTCCGACAACTGTTTCGTGGTCGTGTTTTGGAGCTGGTCGAGCTTGCTCTGTGTCTGGTCGGTCAGCAGGGATATAGACTCCCTCAGTTGGCTGTCCGTCAGGCTCTGAAACTCGCTCAGCTGCCCGCTGATCGTCGCCAGCATCGACTGCAATTCGGAGATCGTTTGAATCTGCCGCCCTTGCTCTGGTGATACGCTGTAACTGTTCGCGATCTCGGTCTTGCTCATAGCTGACACCCTGCGCCTTGAGCGCCTTCCAACTGAATTTTTTGCCTAGCTGACTGCCCTTAAACGCATAGCCATCAAGGCCGAATGAGAAGCCGCTCAGGGTGCCCGTGCTGGCGATGTTCGCCCGCACTTCAACACCGGACATAGCCAGCTTTTCAGCGAACTGAACGACCGTTGGATTCCCCGCGGCCGCCTTTTTGATTAACGCCTGCAGAACCTTTCTAGGCGGTGCCTGCTCCGTGCGAACGGCCATTTCGATCTCGCCCTTGGTCAACGATTTCTCGTCTTTCTTGCTGTAACCAGGTGTTCGGGTTAAACCGTGCTGAATTTCCAATTTCTGGGTTAGATCAATCGCCCTCCGAGCTTCCCATTTGCCATGCCATAGCCCCGCATCGAGGCCGATGCGACTAACAATAATATGAACGTGGTCATGGTCGGTGTCAGTGTGCCGAACGGCAAAAAATTGGTGGTTGTCGCGGTCGAACAACATCCCATCGAGGAAGTCGTAAATCACGGCTTCCCATCGCTCGCTGTCTAGGCGCTCGCCTTTCGGCAGAGACAGCGAACAATGCCAAACTGGGCGCGGTGTTTTTGGTCGCAACCGGCGAGTAAGCGAAAATTCTGCCGACAGTTCACGCGGCGTTCGCCCGTCTACATTTCCGGCGACAAATTCAGCCTCCTTCTCATCGCCAAGCGCGTACTCGGCGATGCCGCGGAAGCCGCCGCCTCGGCTAATCTTCGCTTTCACTATCGCCGCCTCGCAGCTCTAGCCGCAGTTTCCGAACAGCCTCACGCAACTCATCAAGCGAAGTCGGGCCAACGGCTCGACCTTCGTTGATCGCACGCTGGTATTGGTTCAAGTTTGCGCCGATTCGCCCAAGCTCCCGATAAGCATCCAGGTTAACCTGCGGAACGGTTCGCGGAAGCGTCCCTAAACTGGCGCTCCGCAACCACTCCCCGCGACTAAAACCACCGCGCCGAGCATCCAACTCAGCTAGCTCGCGGGGGCTGAAATAAACGGACACCCGCGACTCGCGCAAGTCATCCGGCGCCATAGGCGACGGTCCTCTTTTGCCCATGCGAAAACCTCCAAAGGTTGCAGGCTGGGCGGGCAAGGCGAAGCCGCGCAGCCGGTCGAAGATCGGCGAAGACAACCCCCCAAGCGTAGCGCGTGGGGGCGGCCCCGTCGGGGTCGGGTGGAAACTAACCGGAGGTTAGTTACACCTTGCTACCTGCCTAAATCCGAAAACTCCAATCTAGCCTCCCGAAAAGCCACTGGTAACCCAATCAAAACGATGGCCCTAATGTTGGCCCGTCATCCTGAGCTAGATCAGCGGCAACATCAGCAGCTTCATCGAGCGAAGAATAGACTCCGATCATCGTTGATCGGTCCCAAGCGCCACCGTTCAAACTGCGAACGGTGAACCGTCCGTTCGGCCAGTTTTCCAAAAATTCGGACTGTGCCTGAGCCTGCATTTCGCCCCATTCGGTTTCAGTGTAATCGGGCCTAAAGCCGTGTCTTGCGAGCCGTACTTTGTACTCATTCCACGACTCAGCAACATCCGACCAATACTCTTCGATGATATATGGCCGGTACCACCATTCATCGTGACTTTCGGGCCTCTCATCATTGGGCGTGTCGTCAAACCCTTCCGGCAGCTCAGGATTTACTGGAATCCCCCGATATTCATACGCTTCCATCAAATCACCCTATCAACTGCCGTATCGTTTCAATCGTTGTCGAAAACTGGCTTTTTGAAACACCCAGTCGCTCAGCCACAGCCGCTTGGTTTACAGCGTCTAAGTTGTTGCACCATAACAAAACTTGGGCGGTTTCCAGCGGCTTTAGCTGGTTGGTTTTATCTGCCGCGTAATCTGCACCGACGTTTTCCGTCAACACTTCAACAATTGCGTACGAAATATGGCTCTTCAATTTAGGCTCCCACTCTCAGGTCTCGAATACTTATTGTACTAGCCCTGGTAACTAAAAAGTGCAGTTGCTCACGAACGCACGGCGTCAGTCGTTAATCAAACGCTGCATTTCACTCATTTCTTCACTCCATTGCATGTGTAAATACTCAAAAACTCATTTGAGCAAATATTTGATGGGCCGCCTCATCATAATGCCCAAAACCTTAGACCTAGGAGAAGTTAGCAGTCAGTAGGGGGCTGGGGCGATAGCCCCAGAAAGGCCCGAAAGGGCCGTAGAAAGGGCCAGAGGCCCGCTCGGCCCATGCCCGCCAATCTGGCGGTTATCTCCGTTCATTCGTGGATCGTGGATTTCGATAAACTGGCACCTCGATAATCAGCAATCTTTTGTCTGCAGCCCGCACGAGCTTGGTGCGCCGTTAGGCGCTTCCCCCGACCCAATAGCGGCAAAAGGAAACCACCTAACTTCTAATAGTCTTAGTCTTTTTCGGTGGCGTTCTCGGTTAGCGTTGCGGGGTAACTGGTGGGAGATGGTAGCACTTTGGGATGCCGGGGCGGGAAGGGCGCGGCGGGCGGAAGCCCAAGAGCGGGGGCGATTTCGCGATTTTCTGAGCGAATGAGCCAGGTTCTATAAATGATTTCTACGAGAGTTTATAAAAGAAGTTCTATAGACTACCAAAAGATGGTGCAACGTGCTGATTTTTAAAGGGAAAAGTTATCCCAATGGATGTCAAACGCTACATTGGTGGATGCCAAACGCTACATCGGTGGATGCCAAACGCTACAAACCTTGGACACCAAACGCTACAAGCTTCAGCTATTCCCCTCCCCCCATGGATGCCAAACGCTACAAATGTCACGGGTGGTAGCCTGCCAACAATAGCCGTTACCGCTCCTGGTTACGCTCAAATCTCGGTTTTCAGTGGTGAAGGCAGCTTTTTAGGGCGTTTCTGGTCGGTTTTGGTGGGGGTGGCAGGCAATCGGGCACGGGCAATCTGCCCGGTTTCGTGAAAGCCAGGCGGCTAATTTTTCAGACAATGGGGTATAAGCGCTATTCGCGCTGTGGGGCGGCCGGTGGCTGCGCCTGTCGGGCGCTGGCGTCATGGCGTTCCGCGTTGGCCGCCAATCCCGTCCAGGCGCGCTCTAACGCTTTCACCAGGGGTAGGGCGTTCGGTGTATCTTGGTGTTCGATTGCTTTTAGTGCGTCGTTGACGATTTCACGCCAGGCCGTTGCCAGTTCTAAAAGATCGATCCGATCACCGTCCTCATCGTTGGCGATTTCCTCCGCGCCCTTGGAAAAGAGCTCTCGTGCGGTGGCGTCTACCGTATCTTTTGCATCGGCAACCTGAACTGCCCGAATCTGACCAGCTTCGATTTTAGCCGGCGCCAGTGTGGCGTGCCGGTGGCGGCGGTAAATCAAGACGTCGTCCTTCAGCTCGGAATCTTCGCTCAAAACATGGTGTTTTTTCAGGGCGTCGAGCGCGTTACGGATGGACGTTCGGCGAGTAGCGCGGTCGCCTGCGGTCTTCGGTGTTGTCATCCCAGCAAATTTAATCAGGGTGTTCAGCGCAATCGGCGTCTCTTTTTTATGGGTGAGAACGTAGGTATGCAGCCAACGAGCGAGGGCGGACGGCAGTTTTTTGTGAACGTCTAGATTTACTAGGGTGAAGCCCTTCGCCAACATCTGGAAAAATTCAGCAGGCATGCGAATAGTGAGCTGGCGCGGCGTGTACGAATAACGGGGAACAATCACTACGCCGTCGCGGTTTGGGTCTGCAATCGCATCTGACTCACTCGTAAAAATCACGATTTGCGAGGTTTGGAGACGGTCGAGCGCATCGAAAAACCGCGCCATGGTACCGCCTGTGTATTTGCCGGTAGGCTGCCCGTTTTTCCTCACAGCGATCCGGCCGCTACGTCGCCAACCCATGCTCGTCACCAGTTTGTTGACCGTGGTGGACACCTCGAAATCAGTGCCGTCAATCAACGGTTTTCTGCCGTGCGTTTCCCGGACCAGATCGATGATATGCAACAGCAGCTGTTTGTCGTCCTGACGCAATTCCTGGCCCCGGAATTTGATTTGCCCGGGTCCTGCCACGGGCAAATTAACACCACTGAGGTATTTCCGTTCGGTGTTGCGATTGGCGACGGTAAAAATGGAGCTGCGAACCATGGCGTTTGGCAGTGCCGACATGCCCACTGGCCAGATCGGCATCTTGGGGGCGTTCGCCACACGTTCAGCCTGTCGCTGATTTTTGTTCTGTTCGGTGTGACATTCTTTTCCCTGGCGAACTTTAGCCTCGCGGTCGGTCTCTCCCGGGCGGGCCTGAATGGACAGCTGTGATGATGTCAGACGGTAAGGATTCGTTGGGTTCTCTGCAGCCACTGTTGACGGTTCTCTGTTGTTGAGTTTTCCGTCTCGGCCTGGCGAAAATGTTGAATTGGCGGGCTTTCCTCGCTATTCTACTTTCACCAGTCTCGTTTCTAGGCGGCTAAACCGGAAACTCCGAGACTGCTTGGCCGGGAAAGAGTTGGTGGCTCGTTCCGGCCCGTGAACCCTGCACTTCGGTGCGGGGTTTTTACGTTTATAACCCACCGCCCCCTCTATTGCAAGCGCACTCTTTCAACATTTTTTAACCTCGTCAATGACTTAGGCGTTAAGCCTACCTCAGTCATGTATTTACTACTTGATCAAAAACTCATTTACTCATACACTCAAAACTCAAACGCTCACTTACTCATTTGAGGTTTTGAGATGCCAACCATCGCTGTGTTGAATCAAAAAGGCGGATCTGGGAAG
Source organism: Marinobacter sp. JH2 (assembly GCF_004353225.1). NCBI lineage: Bacteria > Pseudomonadati > Pseudomonadota > Gammaproteobacteria > Pseudomonadales > Marinobacteraceae > Marinobacter > Marinobacter sp. JH2. The sequence continues at coordinate 15,342 of NZ_CP037935.1, forward strand.
ACCACCATCGCAATCAACCTTGCCCACTCACTCCAGCTAGAAGGCCACAGGGTTCTTCTTGTCGATTCTGATCCTCAGGGGTCAGCGAGAGACTGGAACGAAGAAAATGAAGGAGAGGTCATTCCAGTAGTCGGCTTAGACCGTGAAACTCTACCAAAAGATTTAGCCGCGATTTCGTCTGGGTACGACTATGTAGTTATTGATGGTGCCCCCCAGATTGCTCGGCTAGCAGCTGCGGCTGTAAAAGCTGCAGATATGGTCATTATTCCCTGCCAACCTTCTCCTTACGACATCTGGGCCGCGGCAGACCTAGTTGATGTAATTAAAGCTCGCCAGGACGTGACTGACGGTAAACCCAAAGCTGCATTTGTGGTTAGCCGTGCGATCAAGAACACCAAGCTGGGTAAAGAAATTCTGGATGCCCTAGAAGGTTATGAACTCCCCATCTTAAAAGCATTAACTACTCAACGAGTCGCTTACCCCACGACAGCGGCTGAAGGGAAAACGGTGTTTATTGAAGCTGAAAGTGAAGCAGCTCGTGAAATCCAAGCGCTCCGAGATGAAATTAAGGAGTACCTCAATGCTTAAGCCAAAAACCAGAAGAACCCGTGATGACAGCCAAGGGAAAGCCGAAGCGATTGAGGACGTACGCAAGGAGTCTATGAAACGGCTGAATGCCAACATTCCCGAGAGCAAGTACCGGGCGCTTCAGATAAAGGCGGCACAAGAAGGTCGGAAAATTAACGAGCTGGTCAATTTATGGATTGATGAATATTTGAGTAAAAACTCAAGTGAGTGACCGATACTCGAGGCCACGCCCCAGAAGCATCTTTCGTCATTATTCTGGGGTATCCAAATTTCCCTGACCTTTTGGGGAACTTTACAAAGTCTCTTCCTTCTCATTCAGGGGTACTAGGGATTTTCCCTCGTAAACGGACAAAAGCCTCTGGAGCCCCCGCCATTCCTGGGCTCCCAGGGGGTATTACTTTACCGAACCGGTAAATATCCCTCAATTGAGCGCATCAGTTCCTCCAGATCCGGTAGTTTTTTACTTAATTCGAAGGTATAGATACCCTTTAAGTTGATGTTATACCAAGCCACTGGGGAGGCCTGTTTGACGATCTGTGCCCGTTTGTTGTCGCCGTGATATTCGAAGCTCGTGAGCAGCTGGCTGAGTATGCTGGAGTTAAAGTAGATGATGGCGTTGGTGACCAAGCGGGCGCACTCGTTCCATAGCTGGATCTCTTCATCAGAACTCCCACGGAACTGATCCCCATTGACGTTGCTGATCGCTCGACGCAGCTGGTGATAGGCCTCCCCCCGGTTCAAGGCTCGCTGAACGTAGTTGCGCAGACTGGCATCATCGATGTAATTCAGCAGGTAGGTCGCTTTCACCAGACGGTTGTACTCGGTCAGTGCCTCCAACAGAGGGTGATTGCTCTTATAGCCTGAGAGTTTCCGAACCAGCGTGGCCTGTGTCGTTTTTCGCTCTTTGAGTGACACTGCGATCCGCTGGATAGTATCCCAGTGCAGCATGATACGTTTAGTGTTGATGGCTTTTTTAAGCTGTAGCTGGATTCTCTGATCCTCGTCTTCCTTTACATCGAACATCTCATTGATCACACGACCAACCTGCGCGTAACGCGGGGCAAAGCTGTAACCGAACAGGTCCAGCAGAGCGAAATTGACGTGATTGACCCCGTGGGTATCTGTTGAGAGTACGTCCGGGATGATCTCCGAGCTGTTATTCATTAACAAGTCAAAGATGTAGTGGGATTCGTGTTCATTCGCGCCGATCACCCGGGCATTGATGGCGGCATGGTTGGCAATTAAGCTCATGGCCGAGACGCCTTTCTGAGTACCGAAGTACTTCGAAGAGTAGCGTGTTTTGAAGGTCTCTCGCCGAGCCTCGAACTTTTGGCCATCGGCACTGGCGTGGATAACATCCTCTTGGATGTTGTAATGCTTAAAGATGGGAAGCTTGGCTGTCGCGTTGCTGATGTTGTCGTTAGCCGTATTCAGGGTTTCCAGTCGTAGATAGTTTGCCTGGATGGTGCTGAGCTGGTCATAGGTGCGATCGGAGATTTGTGCCATACCGTAGATTCCTTGGTTAGTCGCATTTCCCACTAGAATCGCCAACAGGTCATATTCGTGGACTCTGCTCTTGGGCTGCGAGCCCAGCACATGTTCAAAGCAGTCAATGAATCCAGTGTCGCGATCCACCATGCGAAGCACATCGGCAACGCCCGTCGTCGGTATTTGCTGGAAGAATGGGTTGTTGACCAAGTACTTTTTACTTGCCGTCGGTAACCGCCACAGGCGCTTACCCTTGGGATTACGTAGAATAATATTTCGGTTATCGCCTCGTTCCAGATATTCACTGACTTCATGCAAACGGATCTCCAGATCCCTAGTCATTGGCTCAATCAGTTTGTTCGGTTCGGCGGCCAACTTTGGTAGCTGGGTTTGCTCCAGCAACTTTGCCTTATCCCTTCGCCAACGTTCTCGACTCACCAGATCTGCTTCCAAGGCCCTGTATTTAATGACATTCGGCAAGGTCAGTTGCCCATTTAGCCGATCGGGAATCTGTAGATACAGGTACCATTCGTAGCGACCTGGCTTGAAATTTCCATCTTGGTCCTGCAAGAGCGGCAACTGTTTTTTGGGAGGTAGACGGCGGTCTATATTTGCCTTTGAGATGACTCCTTGATCTGATAAGTCGAGTCGAGCGTGATCCAGTACTGCTGCTAGACGTAGAGTGCCTTCACTGCCTTCAAAGCGCAGGCAAAGAAACAGCTGCCGAAGCAACCCTTCCCTCAAGCTATCTCTCTGATCATAATACTGCCACATAGCTTCCTCAACGGAACGCTTTTGCTCATTCAGGAACAGGCAGACGGATTCCAGCTCTTTAGCCGCAAGCAGCTTCAACGCCTGCTGCTTTACCGCTCCAAAGGGTTGCTGTTGATCGATGCTCTCATCAATGAACAGGTGCAGAACTTCCGCCGCCTTGCTGACATTTTTAGCGGCTTTTTGCCAGTCTTGATAAACCGCGTCCTGCGCATATGCCTTGGCTTTTTGTTTTATCTGTCGAACATGATGAACAAAACCATCGGCAATGCGTTCCAGTGCCTGCACCCGGCGGGTTTGCAAATAACACAACAGATAAAGGCGTTGATTGCCAATAGACTGGTGCTTCAGCTTGGCACCGTAGTAATCCACCCGCTCAGCAAAGTGCTGCTGATTCTTCGAGGACAGAGATAACACGCTCAACACCTCATTAACTTCCGGCATCCATGACTGGATATAGGAAAGCACGGTAAGCTCTTTCTCCAGCTCAGTCCCTGTGAAGTTTCTGGCCGATTGACGCAACTGTCGCAAGGTTAAGGAGTTATTTCCAATGACAAGTTCAGATAGCATCACTGCCAAGTCCGCAGATATGAGTTCCTCAAGCTTACGGACAAACTGATCGTTTGTGACGCCCACAACTTCACTGATCAAGTCCTGCAGAACAGTGTACCCTGGGATGGCGACTTTTTGTGCTGATAAGCATTCTATAGCCCTGTCGAATAGGGATCTCGGTTGACCCCATGCCCGTGCATGCTCATTTAGATCCTTTATCAACGCCGAACTATGACTTTTGTTGAGCCAACGCTGATGGCCCGTCAATTTGAAGATGCGTTGATAAATCCGAACACGGGCCTTCTGAGTAAGATTGAAGGGTCGGAGACCAGGGCCGGGAAAGACCTCGGAACACACATACTTGAGGTCCTGCTTAATTTGATGGTAGCCGGGACTCAACATGATGGGCTTCACTTTGAAGTACCCCAACAGTACAACAAACATGCACCTGTGATCGCGCTCACGGATTCTGTTGCACTCTGCTAATTCAGCGTCATTGAGAGTGAAGAAGAAACGTTGATCATTCGAACTTAGAATGGGGGGGCCGAACAGCTCAGCAATCTCCGCCTCGGTCAGGATTTTGATACGTTTTTCGGTGGCCATGATAAATTCTCAAAGCCAGCGATTTTAGCCAAAATACTCCAAAACGGTAAGAAAATGAGAAGTAACCCCATCCGGGAGGCCAGGAATGGCGGGGGCTACAGAGGCTTTTGTCCGTTTACGAGGGAAAATCCCTAGTACCCCACTTAAGAGATAAATTACTGGCGCTGCCTCATCTGGCTAAATGGCTAAAACTTATGCAGGGTAATTGAGGTTAATAATGCCTCGTTATAATTTGGTACAAGGGTCAGTAGGCTGTAATGATCCTGATTGAAAGTTTGATAATAATACGAGCCTTAAAATCAATTAAAATGACCGATAGATAAGCCTATTGTTTTTGTTAACTCAGGCTCGGTATACCCCCTTATATTCTCTAAAACAGATATGCCAGAAGAGCTGAAGAATAATAGAGCGCTGAAAACTGGCTAAAGCCCGTCTTGTATCGGTTTAATGTTGATTTTAATGTTCAATCGTCAGAGGCAATCATGATCTCGCTGACCAATAGCCTCGGTAGAAAGTCATACCTACTCAAGAAATGCTGTTACGATCTACCTTCAAAAAACTATTCCGATATTTAAGTGGGGTTTGCCCGACCCACTTTTTAAATGCTCGAGTGAACGCGCTGTGCTCGGAAAAACCCAGCATCAAACTAATTTCAGTCAAACTCAAGTCGGGGTTTTTGATGTAACGAATTGCAAGCTGGTATCTCAATTCATCCAAAAGGTTTTGATAGCTGCGCCCACGCTCACTCAACTTCCGATAAAGACTGCTCTCAGAAATCCCTAACTTCCCAGCCAGCCACTTCATGCTGAGTTGGCCAACCTCTAAGCCATTCAGTATGTGCTGCTGTATGTCCTTAAGAAATTCATCCGGTTTAGGCAACGTAGCCAGTATCGATTCTGCTTGCTGCTCCAGAATCAATCTAAGTTGAGGATTACTGTTATCAATCGATAGCTGCAGCATACTTAATGGCAACTTCATCGCCAATACGTCGTCGGTAATGACCACAGGGCAGCCTAATAATCTCTCATATTCTTTCTGCTCGTCAACAGGAATCCCCGCTAGCTCCACTTCTAACGGCGTAAATGTTTGAGTACCAATAAGCTTGCGGATAAAAGCCAGGGTTCCTGATACCACCACATCATTGGATAATACAGTTGACTCATTACCACTGCCTTCCCAGCCGATATAGATATGGTCTTGTTTTATTTTCACCCAAGAATGGGACAAATTTTGTAGCAGTGGTTCAAAGCGCTGCAACCGTGCAACGGCTTCAACTAGGGAATCACAAGAAGCCGCCAGATATCCCAAAATACCGGCATCTTGGATTTCGCCTCGCATACCAATCTGGATACCCAGCGCAGGTATCGGGTGAAGTGTCGCGAGCTCTTCCAGTAAGCCCCACCAATGCTCGATACTGATGCGATCAACAGACTTTGCTGCTTCGATGCGAGAGCGAAAATCAGCGTTAGCAATGCCTTCTTCGTCAATATAACGCAGCAGAATATTTAATATCTGGGAAGAAACTTGAATCGCAGCGGTCATTCGTTATGCCTGACTGAAAATGTCAAATACTATACGTTCCGGTCAAGACGCAATCAAGAGACAGAGTCATAATTACTGCAGTTTTTAAATCGCTGAATATTAATAATAACGGCGCAAAAGGAGTGAGTTCATATGCAGTTGTTTAGTTTTATCACCGAAACCCTGACCGATCTGTTCGGGCGTGAACCTACGCTCAATGAGATGATCCTGATTCCAATGGTCCCTATTTTTGTTTTGGGCTTTCTTGTTGAGTGGCTCTATCGAAGAATTAAAAGCGGAAACTGGGCAGCCACAAAAGGGCAGGCATTTTATATTCCCGAGGTTTTTGCCAACTTTTCGTTAGGCGGTGGTTACTACGTCTTCGGTGCGGTTATGAACATAGTTTATGTCGCAGCTGTTTATATTTTCGTCTGGGATCATCGTCTCTATACCATCCCTGTGAATGCCCTCACAATAATTCTGGCATTTTTTGTTCAAGAATTTTGTTACTACTGGTATCACCGTACAGCACATAGAGTGCGCTGGTTTTGGTCGCAACACGTATCCCATCACAGCGGCGAAATCATGAATATGTCTACGGCGGCGCGACAAAGCATTCTTAATGGCATTGTGGGCACTTGGATATTCTTCGCACCGGCTGTTTTCATCGGTTTTAGCCCCGACCTAATTCTTGGTTTATTAGGATTGAACCTCGCATTCCAGTGGTTTGTGCATACCGAAAGCATTACAAAGTTGCACCCGTGGTTGGAATGGTCACTAAATACGCCGTCTAACCACCGCGTGCACCACGGACGTAACCCACAATATATTGATAAAAACTTCGGCGGAGTCATCATGATCTACGACCATATTTTTTCAACCTATGAGGCAGAAAAAGAAAAGGCCGAATACGGCATCGTAAAACAGATCAAAAGCTATAACTGGTTTGTAATGAACCTGCATGAACTTGTCGATATGATTCGAGACGTGATGGCACCCGGCAAGCTTTCCGAGCGGCTAAAGCATCTTTGGAAGCCACCGGAGTGGGAGCGTTCAGGTCATACACCTATTCATACCTGGACAACCGTACAGATGGACGGAAAACAGACAGGAAATACGGCCGCTGAAGAAGTCGAGACGGCCAAAACAGACTCTAAGATGGTGGAAGTAAAATGATCTTTTTAAGTCGACTTTTTTTGAGTATGTCAGCCATTGCGTTTCTACTGATCGGTTTAAATACCTTGTACGACCCAGTCGCAGCCATGACTGCCATCGAACTGCAGCCGACTTCGATCAGCGCAACGAATGAAATTCGAGCCAACTATGGGGGAATGCACCTAGCTTTTGCCTTAATCATGCTGACGGGTGCTATTGCCGCGTCAGCGCGCCGACCCGCACTTTGGATGATTTTCTCAATCACTTTCGGCCTGGTTGTTGGCCGATTAATAAGTTTGTTGCTTGATGGTATGCCTAATGCCACTGCAGATTTTTTACTGGCTCTGGAGATTGTCTCCACAGCGGGGGCCGCAGGGTTACTTTGGTTCAGCCGAAATATAAGTCATGAGCCACTCAGCGATTAAGCTTCGTAGGCCTATCTTCATATTAATAGTCATAGTCAATTCATAGTCATTTAATCTTAGTTTCACAGCCCGCTAAGCGGGCGGAGAAGGTAATATGAGCGATCGCATTGAAATCCTAAAAAACTCAGTTAATAATGCCATTCGAGCGATTTGTCCGGAAAGAGCCATTCTTTGGACGGAATACTACAAGAATAAATTGAATCGAAATAAGCCGGTAGAAATAGGGGTACTAGGGATTTTCCCTCGTAAACGGACAAAAGCCTCTGGAGCCCCCGCCATTCCTGGGCTCCCAGGGGGTATTACTTTACCGAACCGGTAAATATCCCTCAATTGAGCGCATCAGTTCCTCCAGATCCGGTAGTTTTTTACTTAATTCGAAGGTATAGATACCCTTTAAGTTGATGTTATACCAAGCCACTGGGGAGGCCTGTTTGACGATCTGTGCCCGTTTGTTGTCGCCGTGATATTCGAAGCTCGTGAGCAGCTGGCTGAGTATGCTGGAGTTAAAGTAGATGATGGCGTTGGTGACCAAGCGGGCGCACTCGTTCCATAGCTGGATCTCTTCATCAGAACTCCCACGGAACTGATCCCCATTGACGTTGCTGATCGCTCGACGCAGCTGGTGATAGGCCTCCCCCCGGTTCAAGGCTCGCTGAACGTAGTTGCGCAGACTGGCATCATCGATGTAATTCAGCAGGTAGGTCGCTTTCACCAGACGGTTGTACTCGGTCAGTGCCTCCAACAGAGGGTGATTGCTCTTATAGCCTGAGAGTTTCCGAACCAGCGTGGCCTGTGTCGTTTTTCGCTCTTTGAGTGACACTGCGATCCGCTGGATAGTATCCCAGTGCAGCATGATACGTTTAGTGTTGATGGCTTTTTTAAGCTGTAGCTGGATTCTCTGATCCTCGTCTTCCTTTACATCGAACATCTCATTGATCACACGACCAACCTGCGCGTAACGCGGGGCAAAGCTGTAACCGAACAGGTCCAGCAGAGCGAAATTGACGTGATTGACCCCGTGGGTATCTGTTGAGAGTACGTCCGGGATGATCTCCGAGCTGTTATTCATTAACAAGTCAAAGATGTAGTGGGATTCGTGTTCATTCGCGCCGATCACCCGGGCATTGATGGCGGCATGGTTGGCAATTAAGCTCATGGCCGAGACGCCTTTCTGAGTACCGAAGTACTTCGAAGAGTAGCGTGTTTTGAAGGTCTCTCGCCGAGCCTCGAACTTTTGGCCATCGGCACTGGCGTGGATAACATCCTCTTGGATGTTGTAATGCTTAAAGATGGGAAGCTTGGCTGTCGCGTTGCTGATGTTGTCGTTAGCCGTATTCAGGGTTTCCAGTCGTAGATAGTTTGCCTGGATGGTGCTGAGCTGGTCATAGGTGCGATCGGAGATTTGTGCCATACCGTAGATTCCTTGGTTAGTCGCATTTCCCACTAGAATCGCCAACAGGTCATATTCGTGGACTCTGCTCTTGGGCTGCGAGCCCAGCACATGTTCAAAGCAGTCAATGAATCCAGTGTCGCGATCCACCATGCGAAGCACATCGGCAACGCCCGTCGTCGGTATTTGCTGGAAGAATGGGTTGTTGACCAAGTACTTTTTACTTGCCGTCGGTAACCGCCACAGGCGCTTACCCTTGGGATTACGTAGAATAATATTTCGGTTATCGCCTCGTTCCAGATATTCACTGACTTCATGCAAACGGATCTCCAGATCCCTAGTCATTGGCTCAATCAGTTTGTTCGGTTCGGCGGCCAACTTTGGTAGCTGGGTTTGCTCCAGCAACTTTGCCTTATCCCTTCGCCAACGTTCTCGACTCACCAGATCTGCTTCCAAGGCCCTGTATTTAATGACATTCGGCAAGGTCAGTTGCCCATTTAGCCGATCGGGAATCTGTAGATACAGGTACCATTCGTAGCGACCTGGCTTGAAATTTCCATCTTGGTCCTGCAAGAGCGGCAACTGTTTTTTGGGAGGTAGACGGCGGTCTATATTTGCCTTTGAGATGACTCCTTGATCTGATAAGTCGAGTCGAGCGTGATCCAGTACTGCTGCTAGACGTAGAGTGCCTTCACTGCCTTCAAAGCGCAGGCAAAGAAACAGCTGCCGAAGCAACCCTTCCCTCAAGCTATCTCTCTGATCATAATACTGCCACATAGCTTCCTCAACGGAACGCTTTTGCTCATTCAGGAACAGGCAGACGGATTCCAGCTCTTTAGCCGCAAGCAGCTTCAACGCCTGCTGCTTTACCGCTCCAAAGGGTTGCTGTTGATCGATGCTCTCATCAATGAACAGGTGCAGAACTTCCGCCGCCTTGCTGACATTTTTAGCGGCTTTTTGCCAGTCTTGATAAACCGCGTCCTGCGCATATGCCTTGGCTTTTTGTTTTATCTGTCGAACATGATGAACAAAACCATCGGCAATGCGTTCCAGTGCCTGCACCCGGCGGGTTTGCAAATAACACAACAGATAAAGGCGTTGATTGCCAATAGACTGGTGCTTCAGCTTGGCACCGTAGTAATCCACCCGCTCAGCAAAGTGCTGCTGATTCTTCGAGGACAGAGATAACACGCTCAACACCTCATTAACTTCCGGCATCCATGACTGGATATAGGAAAGCACGGTAAGCTCTTTCTCCAGCTCAGTCCCTGTGAAGTTTCTGGCCGATTGACGCAACTGTCGCAAGGTTAAGGAGTTATTTCCAATGACAAGTTCAGATAGCATCACTGCCAAGTCCGCAGATATGAGTTCCTCAAGCTTACGGACAAACTGATCGTTTGTGACGCCCACAACTTCACTGATCAAGTCCTGCAGAACAGTGTACCCTGGGATGGCGACTTTTTGTGCTGATAAGCATTCTATAGCCCTGTCGAATAGGGATCTCGGTTGACCCCATGCCCGTGCATGCTCATTTAGATCCTTTATCAACGCCGAACTATGACTTTTGTTGAGCCAACGCTGATGGCCCGTCAATTTGAAGATGCGTTGATAAATCCGAACACGGGCCTTCTGAGTAAGATTGAAGGGTCGGAGACCAGGGCCGGGAAAGACCTCGGAACACACATACTTGAGGTCCTGCTTAATTTGATGGTAGCCGGGACTCAACATGATGGGCTTCACTTTGAAGTACCCCAACAGTACAACAAACATGCACCTGTGATCGCGCTCACGGATTCTGTTGCACTCTGCTAATTCAGCGTCATTGAGAGTGAAGAAGAAACGTTGATCATTCGAACTTAGAATGGGGGGGCCGAACAGCTCAGCAATCTCCGCCTCGGTCAGGATTTTGATACGTTTTTCGGTGGCCATGATAAATTCTCAAAGCCAGCGATTTTAGCCAAAATACTCCAAAACGGTAAGAAAATGAGAAGTAACCCCATCCGGGAGGCCAGGAATGGCGGGGGCTACAGAGGCTTTTGTCCGTTTACGAGGGAAAATCCCTAGTACCCCACTTAAGAGATAAATTACTGGCGCTGCCTCATCTGGCTAAATGGCTAAAACTTATGCAGGGTAATTGAGGTTAATAATGCCTCGTTATAATTTGGTACAAGGGTCAGTAGGCTGTAATGATCCTGATTGAAAGTTTGATAATAATACGAGCCTTAAAATCAATTAAAATGACCGATAGATAAGCCTATTGTTTTTGTTAACTCAGGCTCGGTATACCCCCTTATATTCTCTAAAACAGATATGCCAGAAGAGCTGAAGAATAATAGAGCGCTGAAAACTGGCTAAAGCCCGTCTTGTATCGGTTTAATGTTGATTTTAATGTTCAATCGTCAGAGGCAATCATGATCTCGCTGACCAATAGCCTCGGTAGAAAGTCATACCTACTCAAGAAATGCTGTTACGATCTACCTTCAAAAAACTATTCCGATATTTAAGTGGGGTTTGCCCGACCCACTTTTTAAATGCTCGAGTGAACGCGCTGTGCTCGGAAAAACCCAGCATCAAACTAATTTCAGTCAAACTCAAGTCGGGGTTTTTGATGTAACGAATTGCAAGCTGGTATCTCAATTCATCCAAAAGGTTTTGATAGCTGCGCCCACGCTCACTCAACTTCCGATAAAGACTGCTCTCAGAAATCCCTAACTTCCCAGCCAGCCACTTCATGCTGAGTTGGCCAACCTCTAAGCCATTCAGTATGTGCTGCTGTATGTCCTTAAGAAATTCATCCGGTTTAGGCAACGTAGCCAGTATCGATTCTGCTTGCTGCTCCAGAATCAATCTAAGTTGAGGATTACTGTTATCAATCGATAGCTGCAGCATACTTAATGGCAACTTCATCGCCAATACGTCGTCGGTAATGACCACAGGGCAGCCTAATAATCTCTCATATTCTTTCTGCTCGTCAACAGGAATCCCCGCTAGCTCCACTTCTAACGGCGTAAATGTTTGAGTACCAATAAGCTTGCGGATAAAAGCCAGGGTTCCTGATACCACCACATCATTGGATAATACAGTTGACTCATTACCACTGCCTTCCCAGCCGATATAGATATGGTCTTGTTTTATTTTCACCCAAGAATGGGACAAATTTTGTAGCAGTGGTTCAAAGCGCTGCAACCGTGCAACGGCTTCAACTAGGGAATCACAAGAAGCCGCCAGATATCCCAAAATACCGGCATCTTGGATTTCGCCTCGCATACCAATCTGGATACCCAGCGCAGGTATCGGGTGAAGTGTCGCGAGCTCTTCCAGTAAGCCCCACCAATGCTCGATACTGATGCGATCAACAGACTTTGCTGCTTCGATGCGAGAGCGAAAATCAGCGTTAGCAATGCCTTCTTCGTCAATATAACGCAGCAGAATATTTAATATCTGGGAAGAAACTTGAATCGCAGCGGTCATTCGTTATGCCTGACTGAAAATGTCAAATACTATACGTTCCGGTCAAGACGCAATCAAGAGACAGAGTCATAATTACTGCAGTTTTTAAATCGCTGAATATTAATAATAACGGCGCAAAAGGAGTGAGTTCATATGCAGTTGTTTAGTTTTATCACCGAAACCCTGACCGATCTGTTCGGGCGTGAACCTACGCTCAATGAGATGATCCTGATTCCAATGGTCCCTATTTTTGTTTTGGGCTTTCTTGTTGAGTGGCTCTATCGAAGAATTAAAAGCGGAAACTGGGCAGCCACAAAAGGGCAGGCATTTTATATTCCCGAGGTTTTTGCCAACTTTTCGTTAGGCGGTGGTTACTACGTCTTCGGTGCGGTTATGAACATAGTTTATGTCGCAGCTGTTTATATTTTCGTCTGGGATCATCGTCTCTATACCATCCCTGTGAATGCCCTCACAATAATTCTGGCATTTTTTGTTCAAGAATTTTGTTACTACTGGTATCACCGTACAGCACATAGAGTGCGCTGGTTTTGGTCGCAACACGTATCCCATCACAGCGGCGAAATCATGAATATGTCTACGGCGGCGCGACAAAGCATTCTTAATGGCATTGTGGGCACTTGGATATTCTTCGCACCGGCTGTTTTCATCGGTTTTAGCCCCGACCTAATTCTTGGTTTATTAGGATTGAACCTCGCATTCCAGTGGTTTGTGCATACCGAAAGCATTACAAAGTTGCACCCGTGGTTGGAATGGTCACTAAATACGCCGTCTAACCACCGCGTGCACCACGGACGTAACCCACAATATATTGATAAAAACTTCGGCGGAGTCATCATGATCTACGACCATATTTTTTCAACCTATGAGGCAGAAAAAGAAAAGGCCGAATACGGCATCGTAAAACAGATCAAAAGCTATAACTGGTTTGTAATGAACCTGCATGAACTTGTCGATATGATTCGAGACGTGATGGCACCCGGCAAGCTTTCCGAGCGGCTAAAGCATCTTTGGAAGCCACCGGAGTGGGAGCGTTCAGGTCATACACCTATTCATACCTGGACAACCGTACAGATGGACGGAAAACAGACAGGAAATACGGCCGCTGAAGAAGTCGAGACGGCCAAAACAGACTCTAAGATGGTGGAAGTAAAATGATCTTTTTAAGTCGACTTTTTTTGAGTATGTCAGCCATTGCGTTTCTACTGATCGGTTTAAATACCTTGTACGACCCAGTCGCAGCCATGACTGCCATCGAACTGCAGCCGACTTCGATCAGCGCAACGAATGAAATTCGAGCCAACTATGGGGGAATGCACCTAGCTTTTGCCTTAATCATGCTGACGGGTGCTATTGCCGCGTCAGCGCGCCGACCCGCACTTTGGATGATTTTCTCAATCACTTTCGGCCTGGTTGTTGGCCGATTAATAAGTTTGTTGCTTGATGGTATGCCTAATGCCACTGCAGATTTTTTACTGGCTCTGGAGATTGTCTCCACAGCGGGGGCCGCAGGGTTACTTTGGTTCAGCCGAAATATAAGTCATGAGCCACTCAGCGATTAAGCTTCGTAGGCCTATCTTCATATTAATAGTCATAGTCAATTCATAGTCATTTAATCTTAGTTTCACAGCCCGCTAAGCGGGCGGAGAAGGTAATATGAGCGATCGCATTGAAATCCTAAAAAACTCAGTTAATAATGCCATTCGAGCGATTTGTCCGGAAAGAGCCATTCTTTGGACGGAATACTACAAGAATAAATTGAATCGAAATAAGCCGGTAGAAATAGGGGTACTAGGGATTTTCCCTCGTAAACGGACAAAAGCCTCTGGAGCCCCCGCCATTCCTGGGCTCCCAGGGGGTATTACTTTACCGAACCGGTAAATATCCCTCAATTGAGCGCATCAGTTCCTCCAGATCCGGTAGTTTTTTACTTAATTCGAAGGTATAGATACCCTTTAAGTTGATGTTATACCAAGCCACTGGGGAGGCCTGTTTGACGATCTGTGCCCGTTTGTTGTCGCCGTGATATTCGAAGCTCGTGAGCAGCTGGCTGAGTATGCTGGAGTTAAAGTAGATGATGGCGTTGGTGACCAAGCGGGCGCACTCGTTCCATAGCTGGATCTCTTCATCAGAACTCCCACGGAACTGATCCCCATTGACGTTGCTGATCGCTCGACGCAGCTGGTGATAGGCCTCCCCCCGGTTCAAGGCTCGCTGAACGTAGTTGCGCAGACTGGCATCATCGATGTAATTCAGCAGGTAGGTCGCTTTCACCAGACGGTTGTACTCGGTCAGTGCCTCCAACAGAGGGTGATTGCTCTTATAGCCTGAGAGTTTCCGAACCAGCGTGGCCTGTGTCGTTTTTCGCTCTTTGAGTGACACTGCGATCCGCTGGATAGTATCCCAGTGCAGCATGATACGTTTAGTGTTGATGGCTTTTTTAAGCTGTAGCTGGATTCTCTGATCCTCGTCTTCCTTTACATCGAACATCTCATTGATCACACGACCAACCTGCGCGTAACGCGGGGCAAAGCTGTAACCGAACAGGTCCAGCAGAGCGAAATTGACGTGATTGACCCCGTGGGTATCTGTTGAGAGTACGTCCGGGATGATCTCCGAGCTGTTATTCATTAACAAGTCAAAGATGTAGTGGGATTCGTGTTCATTCGCGCCGATCACCCGGGCATTGATGGCGGCATGGTTGGCAATTAAGCTCATGGCCGAGACGCCTTTCTGAGTACCGAAGTACTTCGAAGAGTAGCGTGTTTTGAAGGTCTCTCGCCGAGCCTCGAACTTTTGGCCATCGGCACTGGCGTGGATAACATCCTCTTGGATGTTGTAATGCTTAAAGATGGGAAGCTTGGCTGTCGCGTTGCTGATGTTGTCGTTAGCCGTATTCAGGGTTTCCAGTCGTAGATAGTTTGCCTGGATGGTGCTGAGCTGGTCATAGGTGCGATCGGAGATTTGTGCCATACCGTAGATTCCTTGGTTAGTCGCATTTCCCACTAGAATCGCCAACAGGTCATATTCGTGGACTCTGCTCTTGGGCTGCGAGCCCAGCACATGTTCAAAGCAGTCAATGAATCCAGTGTCGCGATCCACCATGCGAAGCACATCGGCAACGCCCGTCGTCGGTATTTGCTGGAAGAATGGGTTGTTGACCAAGTACTTTTTACTTGCCGTCGGTAACCGCCACAGGCGCTTACCCTTGGGATTACGTAGAATAATATTTCGGTTATCGCCTCGTTCCAGATATTCACTGACTTCATGCAAACGGATCTCCAGATCCCTAGTCATTGGCTCAATCAGTTTGTTCGGTTCGGCGGCCAACTTTGGTAGCTGGGTTTGCTCCAGCAACTTTGCCTTATCCCTTCGCCAACGTTCTCGACTCACCAGATCTGCTTCCAAGGCCCTGTATTTAATGACATTCGGCAAGGTCAGTTGCCCATTTAGCCGATCGGGAATCTGTAGATACAGGTACCATTCGTAGCGACCTGGCTTGAAATTTCCATCTTGGTCCTGCAAGAGCGGCAACTGTTTTTTGGGAGGTAGACGGCGGTCTATATTTGCCTTTGAGATGACTCCTTGATCTGATAAGTCGAGTCGAGCGTGATCCAGTACTGCTGCTAGACGTAGAGTGCCTTCACTGCCTTCAAAGCGCAGGCAAAGAAACAGCTGCCGAAGCAACCCTTCCCTCAAGCTATCTCTCTGATCATAATACTGCCACATAGCTTCCTCAACGGAACGCTTTTGCTCATTCAGGAACAGGCAGACGGATTCCAGCTCTTTAGCCGCAAGCAGCTTCAACGCCTGCTGCTTTACCGCTCCAAAGGGTTGCTGTTGATCGATGCTCTCATCAATGAACAGGTGCAGAACTTCCGCCGCCTTGCTGACATTTTTAGCGGCTTTTTGCCAGTCTTGATAAACCGCGTCCTGCGCATATGCCTTGGCTTTTTGTTTTATCTGTCGAACATGATGAACAAAACCATCGGCAATGCGTTCCAGTGCCTGCACCCGGCGGGTTTGCAAATAACACAACAGATAAAGGCGTTGATTGCCAATAGACTGGTGCTTCAGCTTGGCACCGTAGTAATCCACCCGCTCAGCAAAGTGCTGCTGATTCTTCGAGGACAGAGATAACACGCTCAACACCTCATTAACTTCCGGCATCCATGACTGGATATAGGAAAGCACGGTAAGCTCTTTCTCCAGCTCAGTCCCTGTGAAGTTTCTGGCCGATTGACGCAACTGTCGCAAGGTTAAGGAGTTATTTCCAATGACAAGTTCAGATAGCATCACTGCCAAGTCCGCAGATATGAGTTCCTCAAGCTTACGGACAAACTGATCGTTTGTGACGCCCACAACTTCACTGATCAAGTCCTGCAGAACAGTGTACCCTGGGATGGCGACTTTTTGTGCTGATAAGCATTCTATAGCCCTGTCGAATAGGGATCTCGGTTGACCCCATGCCCGTGCATGCTCATTTAGATCCTTTATCAACGCCGAACTATGACTTTTGTTGAGCCAACGCTGATGGCCCGTCAATTTGAAGATGCGTTGATAAATCCGAACACGGGCCTTCTGAGTAAGATTGAAGGGTCGGAGACCAGGGCCGGGAAAGACCTCGGAACACACATACTTGAGGTCCTGCTTAATTTGATGGTAGCCGGGACTCAACATGATGGGCTTCACTTTGAAGTACCCCAACAGTACAACAAACATGCACCTGTGATCGCGCTCACGGATTCTGTTGCACTCTGCTAATTCAGCGTCATTGAGAGTGAAGAAGAAACGTTGATCATTCGAACTTAGAATGGGGGGGCCGAACAGCTCAGCAATCTCCGCCTCGGTCAGGATTTTGATACGTTTTTCGGTGGCCATGATAAATTCTCAAAGCCAGCGATTTTAGCCAAAATACTCCAAAACGGTAAGAAAATGAGAAGTAACCCCATCCGGGAGGCCAGGAATGGCGGGGGCTACAGAGGCTTTTGTCCGTTTACGAGGGAAAATCCCTAGTACCCCATGGTGTAGGGTAGGCACACGTGTGTGAATGTGAATCAGTAATCCCCAAAAAAATGACTGTTTACTGAGCAATAATTGTTAGAGGGCTTGGATGAAGGACTTCACACGTGAATGATGTAACCGAACCGCTACTTCAAGAGGTGTCTCCTTAGGAAAAACGCCAAGGATTCGTCAAACTTTACGACCGGAATCAGCCACCGAAAAGCTTCTAGGAATGAGAGCACAGGGATATCAGAGACGATTAAAACATCTCTTTGAGCTCATCAATTCCGACGTCACACATGTCATCATCCCCACACCAAGCCAACCGAGGCTTATCTAAAAACTCAGCTACTTTACGAGCAACGGAAACAGGGTGCCGTTCAAGCTCATCAGCCATCTGCCTGATCGTATCGCCTGATTCGATCATCTCATAAAGCACATTCTCATCGTCTTTGGACCACTGTTTACCGAAATTCTTCGGTAAATCTCGGGTTTTCAGAATGTAGCGCTCGTAGAACATTCTGACGTCTGAATAATAAATATCTGATACAGCCTCACCGTTTTCAACCCACTGATACCTACCGGATCTAGGCCAAAGAAACCACGAGCCACCCTCATAACATATGAGAAACTTCGCCGGTGAGAGCTTTTTGCTCTCCACTCCTGGGTGACTCAAAATTCTTTTGAAAATCTTTTCTAGCTGTTCTATCTGCTCTATCTGTTCTAACCACATTTTTCAGCCTACACATTGTTAGAAAAATAATAGTTTAACCGCCCCGCTCGCTGAGTGGGGGCAACTCTCACGAACGCGACAGAAGGCAACAAAATGACGGCGCATTAGAGGCTTTGTATGAAGAATTGAGGCTCAACAGAGTGGTAGGAAATATGGAGCACACTCCATGTCCCCAAACGCCCGACCGAAAATAGCTTTAAAAGCAACATATTGTCGGCCAACGGCAACAAATTTGATGTTGGCCGATCAAAAAACTCTAAAAAAAAATGGATTGAGTTGAAAATCAGGTGTTTTTCGAGCCAAAACACCCAGATTTAACCGTTTCCCCTCAATCACGTTGCCTAAACAACCAAAAATGTTGCCTGAGTAATTAAAAATGTTGCCGCTCCCAGTTTTTCAAAACGGTACTGAAATCGGCCCCGAGCCTACTCGATCGACATTAACCTAAACTGCTAGGAAATACGGAGCCAGTTCAGTTTTTCGGAGTTGGTATACACTGGTAGGAAATACGGAGCACGAATCGATATGAATACAAAGCGCCCAACCGAAAAAGAATTCTTGGACGGCCTAAATGCCCACACGGCCCATGCCGATGAACTGGCGGAACCACTGCCCCAAGAACTAAACCCGCTGGAGCGCCAAGAAGGTTCCGTTCAGGGTTATGCTCGGCCAACTAAAAAGGACGAGAATAATGGCTACCGACGATGAGCATGCGACTGACTCCACATCGGTTTTTTGCGGCCAATCCGGTCGGGGTGGACTGGGTTTGTGGTGACCTGCATGGCGAGTTCGAGGCTCTTCAGGCCGCGTTATCGAATGCTGAATTCGACACGTCCGTTGATCGTCTGTTTCTGTTGGGAGACACAATTGATCGCGGCCCAGAGTCCCGGCTTCTTCTGGAGTGGGTTCTAGGTACCGACTGGGTATACAGCGTGATGGGTAACCATGAGCTGATGTTTATCGCCGGCGCTGAGGACAACCGAAACCGATACAAGCACCGGGGAATGGGCGGTCACTGGACTGCGGGCCTGGATGAAACCTCTTACAAAAATCTGGCAATCCAGTGTCGTTACCAGCTGCCGCTCACCATGACGCTCGAGTGCGATAACGGACAACTCGGGCTGGTACATGCTCAAAGTCCTTTCGATGATTGGCGAACCGTTCAGGAGACACCCTTTTCAGAGTGCTTTGCCATCGACTGCACGTGGCCTTGGAACCGCGCGCAGGGTGCGGATCAACACATTTCAGGTATCACGGCCGTGGTATCGGGTCACATCGGGACTGCCGAGATCATTCAGAGGGGGAATCAGGTTTGGATCGATATTCTGGCGAAAACGGGTCAGGTGCCGTTAATGCCGGTTCGCCAGGTGATCGATCGAGTGGCGGCATATCCACCTGATCACCCATAATGACCCGTTCCAGGCCAACCGGCGCAGCCTGATCCCACTCTCGAAGCGTCTCAGGCATGGGCGCGCTGGGGTCACACTGGGCCACCAGATCACTCAATCTGTACGATTGCTTATTCTTCATCACCTTGCCTTCGATGGCCTCTGCGCCCCCAGATCACCGCGGCTTGCAGCACTCTGGTTTCTGGATTGGAGAATCTGTCTGGCGCCTGGTATTCGCCATCCCACTCCTGAGAATGCCGGTACCTGACAACTTGTTCGGACGTGAGATCGACAATACCATCAAACCCGGTTTCGTAGCCTTCTACCAGCACCGGCGTTTCCGGTGGTAGCTTTTGTAGCTGTTCGATTAGTTCTTCTGCGGTCACGTTAGATACCCTCAGGGCATGGGATATTCGTCGTCATCCAGATTCACGTACACACCCTTTTCATTCACCCGCTCCTTGCACTGGTTAATGAGTGCGTGATCATCAATTGATGTTGCAAGCCATTCAGGCAATTCGTCCTTATCCGGCACAGGCATCCACGCAGAAACAGTGACCCCTTCAGGGATATTGACCCATTGCCGACCCACAGCATAGGCATCACTGATACCGCTGTTTCCACGACCTGACCAGCATCCCAAATACAAGACGATCACGACCTCTCTGTCTTCAGGCATTTGATCCTTGGGATTAATCCACGACATGCGCCCCTCCTCAATCAAAATTATCCGACTTATATCTCAACTACAATCGGCGCGTTCCTTGGCTCATACCGCACGGTGCAGGTACTGGCGTTGATCAACTTCGTTTGCCCCCGCAGGTATTCCCCGTAGCCTTCATGGATATGGCCGAAAATGTGCGCTTTCAGTGAAAGCTGATGGATTCGAGCTAGCAGGTCAACGCAGCCCACATTTTGGCACTTGAACCCCAGGTTTGCCTCATCGCCAATGCCTTTCGGTGGTCCGTGGGTGATCAGAACATCAACGTTGTCCGGAATGAGCTGCCATTTCTGGTGCAACTGCTGGCCACGCTCCAGCATAAACGCCCAATCCATAAAGGTGGGTGTCCAGGGCGAACCCCAGAATCGAACACCCTCAATCTCGGCGCCGCTGTCTTCCAAGTAAATGGCGTTCGTCAGTGCCTGCCGTGCTAATTCCGGAGTTTCCTGGAAAGCCCAGTCGTGGTTGCCGGCAATCACAATCTTATGTCGGTGCGGCAGCGTTCCGAGCCACTCATCAAACGCTTCGATGTTCTCCAGTGTGCCTTGGCCCAGGCAGTCACCGGCATGGATCAACACATCGCCATCTGGAATATCCGGGATACGTCGGTGCAGGCTGTGAGTGTCTGAAATACAGACCAGCTTCATACCGCCCTCTCCGGTAATGTCAGTAACTCGGACTCTAATGACCATTTTATAAACGGCAGCAGCCTGGTGATGTTTCGGGCATCATCCACGCCCCGATGGTGGTCGCCTTCAAAGCTCAGGTCGTGGAATGCCAGAGCGTGCGCCAGGCCGTTCTTTTTCTTCTGGCCGGTGGTGCGGCGCCAGATCCGTTTCAGATTCAGATGAGGGCGGGCCAGGATAACCGACCAAGCACCGTCCATCTGGCTTTGGGCCTCCAGGTGCAGGCGGTCGTAGTTGCCCCAGCTGCACCAGATGAAGTCGTCCGGCAGATCACCCAGCCAGGCATTCATGGCCTCAATCACCTCGGGGAGCGTGGGCGCGGCATCCACCATCGACTGGGTGATCCCGGTCAGCTCCGTGCAGAAGTCGCTCAGCACTGGATTCCGGGTTGGCCTGACCAGAAACGAGCGAGAGCCCAGCACTTCCCCTTCTCGGTTGGCCAGCGCGCAGCCGATCTCGATGATCTCCATGTTGTGGATGCTCTGGGCTGCACCGTCCGGCGTATGCCGACTGCCCCAGCAGGTAGCCTCCAGGTCGATGATGAGAAGGGGAGAACCATCTCGACGTTCAAACCAATGTTCCATTTTTTGGGTCGCCCTAGAACCAAAGTCCCGTTTTTGTGAATGCCCTGGAACCAATATGCCAATTACGAAGGCCCATCGCACCCTGAACACGATGCGGATGAAGAACTAACTCCTTATTTGCGTCGCTGTTTGGTTTGTCCGTTGAGTCTTTTGGTTTGTCCATTGTCACGTTCAATAAACGGTCGTTTGTTGGACGCCTAGGCCCTTCGTACGAAAACCTGCAATTTTTTGTTGTTTTGTGTCCAGAAATCACGTACAAAAAACTATGATTAGAAAAGGTGCGTTTAATGATCATAGGCTATGCGCGTGTCAGTACCCAGGATCAGAATCCTGAGTTTCAGGTGGACGCTTTGGAAAAAGCTGGGTGTGA